>NZ_JBIRFA010000007.1:296153-312578 GCF_044327205.1 Kitasatospora sp. NPDC018058
GGCCGCGGCGGCGCCGGCGGGGGGGCGGGCGGGGGGGGGCGGGGGGGGGGGGGGGGGGGGGGGGGGGGGGGGGGGGGGGGGGCGGCCCCCGGCGCCCCCCCCCCCCCCCCCCCCCCCCGGCGGGAATCGTCAGACGCCTTGGGCCGGCTGTGCCGCCTCCGGGGCGTACGCCGGGTGGGGCAGGGCCGCGGTGGCCTTGCGGGCGTGGAGGACGGTGGCGCCCAGGGGCAGCGGGGTCGTGTCGTCGAGGAGGTGGAGGCCGGCGTCGGCGAGGAGGTGGGCGTAGTGGTCGGCGCGGCGTTCGCGGCCGCCGGTGTTGGCCATCATGTGGAGGTCCCAGGCGGTGGCCAGGGAGGTGGAGCCGTCGGCGGGCAGGACGCGCTCGATGATGAGCAGGTCGGCGTGGGCGGGCATCGCGCGGGCGCAGTGGCGCAGGATCTCGGCGCACCGGGTGTCGTCCCAGTCGTGCAGGACGCGGGAGAGGACGTAGACGTCCGCACCCGCGGGGACGTCGGCGAAGTCGCCGGTCACATAGTCGGCGCGGTCGCCGCAGCCGAGCGCGTCGAGCCGGCCGCGGGCGGCCTCGACGGCGTGCGGGCGTTCCAGCAGGGTGCCGTGCAGCCTGGGGTGGGCGGTGAGGATGCGTCCGAGTAGTTCGCCGTTGCCGCCGGCGATGTCGACGACGGTGCCGGGGCGGAGCGCCTCGGCGGCGGCGGTGACGGCCGGGTGGGCGGGGACCGGGTCGAACATGCGGGAGCTGGCGGCCATGGACTGGTCGAAGGTCGCGGCGAGTTCGGGGTCGCGGGCGAAGTGGTCGAAGTGGTTCTCGCCGAAGAGATGGTCGAAGGCGGCCTCGCCGGTGCGGACGGTGTGGTCCAGGGCGGCGAAGGACTGGTAGAACGGGCCGCCGTACATCAGGGCCAGCGGCCGCATCGAGCCCGGGGTGTCGGCGCGCAGCAGGGCGCCGAGTCCGGTGAGGCGGTAGCCGTCGTGATGCTTGGTGACGACGCCCAGCATCGTGAGGTAGCGCAGCAGGGTCGCGAGGCTCTGCGGATGGGCGTCGAGGGTACGGGCCAGCTGCTGCGGGTCGGTCGCGGTGCGGATGTCCAGGGCGTCGGGCAGTCCGAGCCGGGCGGACACCGCGAGGGCCTGGGTGGTCCAGGCGCCGGTGAGCAGGTGCAGGAGGGCCTCGGCCGACCGGTGCGCGCTGTCGCCACCCTGGTGGTCGGCGAGCACGCCGGCGTGGTTGCCGGCCGCGTTGAGCTCGACGCGCCGGTAGCCGGTCCGGGAGCTGGTGGGGGCGGTGAAGTAGAGGACGGTGGCGTCCTCGTGGGGGTTGTAGCCGCCCCCGTCGGGGGCGGCGCCGTGCCGGGCCAGCAGTGCGCACAGGCCGCGCAGCGCCAGCGGGTCCGGGTGTCGGACCTCGAAGGCGAGGTGCGACTCGTGCCGGTGTTCGCGCTCGTGCGCGGCGAGGTCGGCCAGGTCCGAGCCGGGCGGCACGGTCAGGGCGAAGATCTCGACGGTCCGCTCCTCGGGGGCGCCGGGTACGGACGGGCGCAGGATCGTGACGTCGAGGTCGGCCTCGTCGCGTCCGTGCCGCTCGGCGAGGCGGCGGCGGACCACGACGCTGGGCTGCGGCGTCGCGTCGAAGTCCATTCCGCAGGAGGCGAGTTCGGCGCGCAGCGTCTCGTCGTCCGGCGGGAGGAAGAGCAGTGCGGCGTGTGCGAAGCGGCAGTGTTCGGCCATCGACCGCAGTTCGGGGCCGTCGAGGCCGGGCAGTAGGAGCGGGAGCAGGGTCGCGGTGTCGTGCTCCCGGACGAAGTCGGCGGTCGCGCGCAGATGGGTCGCGTCGTCCGGAGGTGTCGCCGTCATGGTGGGGGCGTCCTTCGAGGTTGTGGGGGGTGAGACGTGGGGCCGGGACGGTCAGATGCCGACGTAGTTCTCGGCGAACCAGTCCTGGTGGATGCGTGAGGTGCGCAGCGATTCGATGCGCGAGCGCCGCAGGGATTCGTGGAAGAACGATTCCTCGTCCGATCCGAGCGGGGCGTGCAGCAGTTGGATCATCCAGTGCGAGAACTCCTGGGCGCGCCAGATGTGGGCGAGGCAGCGCCGGGAGTACTGGTCGAGCGCGGTGGGGTCGCCGTGGGCGAGGTCGTCGATCAGGGCCTCGGCGAGGAGTTCCGCTTCCAGGACGGCGAGGTTGGCGCCTTTCGCGGCGGCCGGGGCGGGCAGGCTGGCGGCGTCGCCGGCGAGCAGGAGCGAGCCGTGGCGCAGCGGTTCCATGACGTCGGACTGCAGGTCGATGACGGAGCGTTGGAGGATCCGCCCCTGGTGCAGCGGGCCGTGGTCGGCGGTGCGCATGCGCAGGCCGAGTTCGTCCCAGATCCGTTCCTGGGACCAGGCGTCGGCGGGGGTGCCGCGCTCCCACTGCAGGTAGTAGCGGGTGACCTCCGGGGTGCGGGCCATGTGTCCGGCGAAGCCGCGCCGGTGCAGGGCGTAGCCGACGGCGTCCAGGCTCGGTGGCGCCTCGGCGAGCAGGCCGAGCCAGCTGACGCCGTGGTCGCGGTGGTGGCGGCGGGCGGTGGCGGGCAGGGAGTGCCGGGCCGCGCCGTGGCGGCCGTCGCAGCCGGCCACGTACCGGGACTGCCAGCGGCCGGGGCGGCCGTCGGCGTCGCGGACGGTCACCGTGGGGCGGGTGCCGTCGGCGTCGTCCACGCGCTGGGCCTCGGTCTCGAAGTGGATCCGTCCGCCCGCCGCGAGATAGTACGTCAGCAGGTCGGTGACCAGGTCCTGTTGGGGGTAGACGGTGTGCCGCTCGCCGCGCCCGAGGGAGCTGTAGTCGAGGCGGAAGCTGCCGACCTCGGTGCGGAACTCGCAGGTTCCGTGGGGGAGACCGCGTCGGTGCAGGCCGTCGGCCAGGCCGTGGCGGTCGAGGACGCGGACGGTGTTGGTGGCGAGGAAGCCGGCCCGGGCCCGGGTCTGGACGTGGTTGCGGTCGGCGCGTTCGAGGACGACGCAGTCGATCCCGGCGGCGAGGAGGAGGTTTCCGAGGGTCAGTCCGGCCGGTCCGGCGCCGAGGATGACGACGTCGGCGGAGTCGTGGGCTGTGGTGCGTCTCTGGCGGTCAGTCACGAGAAGTGGATCTTAGCGAGGGGCGGATACATCGGCGAGGGGAAGACAGCTCGTCTTGGTGAATAAAGTGATGATCTTTGTCTCTTGATGGCTTGTCGACGGTGCCGGTTGCCCCCCGGGGGGCGGCGCCCCACCCCGCCGCGCCTGGCGGACCGGGAGGGGTGCCGCGTCCTGAACGCGGGTGGTGTCTCAGCGGTTGCCCAGGGTGTGGCCGAGGAGGGGCAGAAGACGCTCCCAGTGCAGCCGCAGTGCGGAGGGGTTGAAGGCGTCGGTGTCGGACATGGTGAAGCCGTGGACGGTGCCGGGGTAGATCTCGGAGGTGTAGTCGACACCCGCGGCGTCCAGTTCCCGGTTCAGCTCGCCGAGGGTCTCGGGCGTCATGTCGGTTTCGGCGTGGCCGAGGTGGACTCGGGCGGTGAGCCTGGAGAGGAGACGGCGCCTGTCGGGCCCGTCGGCGCCCACGGGGCCGTGGAATCCGGCGACGGCGGCGACCTGGCCGGGGTGGGCCGCGGCGGTGCGCATCGCCAGGAGGCCGCCTATGCAGTAGCCGGTCACGGCGACCGGTCCGGCGCCGACCTCGGGCTGGGTCGTGAGGAACCTGAGGTAGGCGTCGGCATCGCTCAGGACGCGTTCGGCGGTGTGCGCCTTGATCAAGGGCATCAGCCGGGCGACGAGCTCGGGCCGGGCCTCTTCTCCGATGTACTCGGGAAGCTTGACTACCGGCGTCGGACCGTGCCGGTGGAAGAAGTTGGGGACGAGTACGTAGTACCCGTGCCCGGCCAGTTCGAGGGCCAGGTCCCGCAGCACGGGCCGGATGCCGAAGGCGTCCGGGTACAGCAGCACCCCCGGGTGCCGCCCGCCGTGCTCGGGAAAGGCGGCGAAGGCGTCGGCCTGGCCGTCCGCGGTGGGAATCAGCAGGGTCTTGCCGGGCAAACGAGTTCTCCTGTCGTGGTTGACGCGTAGAGCCTGTGGTCAACACGACGGAGGCGGAGCCCGCGCGCCAGCGCCGGACCCTCGGTCGAACTGCGGGCCCGCACCGGCCCGTACGGCGCTCAGCGGAGCACCGGGTCACCGATCCGTGTGTGGCGCAATGCCGTCCCGGTAGTCATCGCCGCCCAACATAGCCCACCGGCCGCGGTCGATTCCAGCGGTCGACGTCGCTCAGGGGGCGTGACGACGGCGAAGGTCTCGGCAGTGAGCAGCGCGATGCGCGATCGTGCTTGTCCGCGCAGACGCCGAACCTCAATCGTCTGTCCGCGGAGCCAGGGTGAGCGGCAGGTCGTCGACCTCGCACTCGAAGGCGTCGGCCAGCGCGGTGGCGATCCTGATGGCGGAGTAGGTGTCGTTGCACTGCCCGAGGTCCACCAGCCGCGGTAGGCCGGCGATCTCGCCGAAGTCGTGCCGGTTGAAGCGGTACTTGGCGCAGCCGAGGGTGAGCACCACGCTGTCCCGGGGCGAGCCGAGCGCGAAGTCGGTGTAGTAGTCCCGTCCGGGAGTGGGGCCATCGCAGCCGCCGACCAGGAAGAAGTGCCGGATGGCGCCCTGGCGGACGGCGTCGGCCACCTGGTCGGCGACCGCGAGGACGGCGTCGCGGCCGAAGCCGACGGTGATGAACTCCTCCTCGGCCGGGGCCTCCGGGAAGCCGGGCAGGGCCTTGGCGGCCTGGATCAGCGGGCCGAACTCGTGGTCGGCGAGGTGTCGGACGCCGGGCCAGCCGACCGGTCCGGCGGTGAAGATCCGGCGGCGGTAGCTCAGGTGGGGCTCGATGATGCAGTTGGAGGTCATCAGGATCGGGCCGGGGAAGGCGGCGAACTCCTGCTGCTGGTCCTGCCAGGCGCCGCCGTAGTTGCCGACCAGGTGCGGGTGGGCCTTGAGCAGCGGGTAGGCGTGGGCGGGGAGCATCTCACCGTGGGTGTAGACGTTGATGCCCTGGTCCTTGGTCTGCTCCAGCAGGGCTTCCAGGTCGCGCAGGTCGTGTCCGCTGACCAGGATCGCCGTGCCCGCGACCGGGGTGGTGCGGACGGCGGTGGGCTGCTGGGCGCCGTAGGTGCCGGTGTTGGCGGCGTCCAGCAGCTCGATCGCCGCGAGGTTCAACCGGCCGAGCCCGACGGCGCGTTCCAGCAGCTCGGCGGGGTCGGTCGGCTCACCGGCCAGGTAGGCCAGGGCGTCCTCCACGCCGCCGTACACCTCGGCGCTGTGCCGGCCGAGCACCTCGGCGTGGTGGGCGTAGGCGCAGATGCCCTTGAGGGCGTAGAGGTGGAGCGAGCGCAGCCCGACGACGTCCGGCCCCACGAGGGCGAGTCCGGCGTCCACCCGGACGTCGGTGGGACGGTTGCTTCCACCCGTCCAGGATCGGAGCGGCCGGTGAGCGCGCAGCAGGGGCGGAGGACCCCATTCGCGGGCCGGGCGACCCCATGGCCCGGGCGGGAGTACCCGCACCCGGCCACCCGGCACACACGGCCGGCCCGCCTCCGGGGCGGACCGGCCGTGCGCGACTCAATGGGCCTTCGGTCCCTGGCCGATCTCGGACGGGTTCTTGCCGTCGGACGGGTTCCAGCCGGTGGTCGGGCTCTCGTCCTCGCTCGGGCTCTTGTCGAGCGAGGGCGCCGGGCCCGCCTCCGCCACCTCCGCCGGATCCTGGCCGCTCTGCTCGATCCGGCTGAGCAGCCGGGCGACGGAGTCGGTGCGCTCGCGCAGCACCGCGACGTGGGCGGCCCGGTCGGGCTCGACGGGCTGCTCGGCGGGCAGCACCGGGATGCCGCGCTGCCGGGCGGTCGCGATCAGGCTCTCGCCGACCTGGCCGACCACGACCAGGGTGGCGGCGGCGAAGGAGCCCGCGTCCGCGGTGCGCCGGCGGCCCAGCAGCCCGCGGTGGACGATCCGGGTCGGGACGGTCAGCTCGTCCAGGCGCTGGTCGACCGAGCCGCGCTCCAGCGCCGCGAGGACGACGGTGGCCAGTGCCTCGCCGGCCTTGGTGACGGCCCACTTGCGGCCGGGCACGGGCGGCAGGAACTCGCGGATCCGGTCGACGTCCTGTTCCAGGGCGGTGGTGGTCAGCACTTCGAAGGCGTTGCGGGTGTGGATCTCGACGACCTTGTCCCACTCGATCTCCTCGCCGTCGAAGCCGACCTTGGTCGACCCCAGGTGCACGGCGCCGAAGCCGTCGAGCAGCCCGAGCAGCTTGTGCGCCACGGCGGGGGTCCGGGGGTGACGGCCGATCAGCGTGCCCACCGAGAGCTTCCACGGCTCGGTGGCGGGTACCGGCGGCGGAGTGACGGAGCCGAGGGCGGTCAGTGCCCAGCGCCCGCCCGCCGCCGACCGGCCGCCCCGCAGCACCGCCTGCCGCCCGGCCTCGCCCAACTCGGCCGCCGCCCCCACCAGACGCCCCAGACCGCCCGTCCACTCACCCGTACGCAACCGCCCGCCCCTCTCTCACAACCGCATCGCAGAACCGCAGGTCCAAGCCACATCCGCGAGCCGCGTTCGGCGACTCGCAGACGCGCCATCGTACGGCCGTTCCACTCGGCTCAGCCGTGGGCGGTGGCCGGGCGGGCGCCGACGGGGTCGGGCGGGGCCGTCTGGAGGGCGACGGCGATGCCGGCGAACTCCTCGATCAGCCGGCTGCGGCGGTTGCGGTCCCAGGCCAGCGCGACCCGGCTGGGCGGCAGTTCGCGGACGGGGAGGTGGGTGACGTCGGGACGGGTGTAGAAGGTGGCGACCGAGAGCGGGAGGACGACGATGCCGTGGCCCGCCGCGACGTACTCCAGCTTCTCCTCGACGGTGCGGATGGCCTGGACGGAGGGCCGCGCCCGGCCGTCCCGCAGCGCGGCCGCCTCCTGCGGCGGCAGGACGGCCTCGGGGTTCTGCAGCAGCGGTTCGCCGGCCAGGTCGGTGAGGGTGACCTCGCTCAGGCCGGCCAGCCGGTGGTCGACCGGGAGCACCACCACGCGCGGTTCGGTGAGCAGGGGGAGGACGGTCAGGCCGCGCTGGTCGACCGGCAGCCGGAGGTAGCCGACGTCCACCCGGCCGTCGTTGATCACCTGGACCTGGTCGTCCCAGCTGGTGCGGAGCACCTCGACGGTCAGTTCCGGATGCTGCTCCGACATCGCCCGGACCGCCGGGGTGACGATCAGACCGGGCATGAAGCCGACGGTGAAGCCGAGCGGCTCCGACCCGCCGGCCCGGGCGACCCGGCGGCGCACCGCCTCGGCGTTCGCCAGCAGTGGCCCGGCGTCGGCCAGCAGTTGCTCGCCCGCCGGCGTCAGCCTGGTGGTGCGCCTGGTCCGGACGAACAGCTTGACCCGTAACTCCCCTTCCAGCGCCATGATCTGACGGGACAGCACCGACTGGGCGATGTGCAGCTCCTCGGCCGCCCGACCGAAGTGCTGCCGCTGCGCGACGGCGGTGAAGTAGCGCAGCTTCCTCAGGTCCAGGTCCACCGGGCCTCCTCCTCGGTTGTGATGCCCGCAGGGTATGACAGCTTCGGGAATGGGTCTTGGACACCGGAAGCCCGACGGCCGCATGGTGAGGTGCAGTCGTTGATCCAACCGGTGGGAGGAAGAGCTGATGATGCGCCTGGAGGACGGGAGAACTGCCGTGACCACTCCGCGGATCCTGGTCCGTGGCGGCTGGATCGTCACGATGGACGCCCAGAACCGCGAATTCCCGACGGGTGACGTGCTCATCGAGGACGGTCGGATCGCGGCCGTCGCCGCCGACCTCGCGCCGGCCGCCGACGCCTCGGTGATCGACGCCTCCGGCACCTTCGTCCTGCCCGGCCTGGTGGACGCCCACCGGCACACCTGGCAGACCGGCCTGCGGCAGTCCGACTCCGAGGCCGCGATCATGGAGTACGTCGGCCGGACCCTGATCGGCCTCGGCGACACGGTCCGCCCGGAGGACGTCTACGCCGGCACCTACCTCGGCGCGCTCAGCGCGCTCAACGCCGGCATCACCACGGTGCTCGACTGGGCGCACGCGATGAACTCGCCCGAGCACGCCGACGCCGCCGTCCGGGCACTCCGGGACGCGGGCGTGCGCGCGGTGTTCGGCCACGCCTGGCCGATCGGCTCGACGCTCGACTTCGCCGCCACCCACCCGGTCGACATCCGCCGGGTCCGCGAGCAGCTGCTGCCCTCGGACGACGGCCTGGTCACCCTCGCGATGGCCGCCAAGGGCCCGGACTACTCCGGCATCGACAACGCGGTCAAGGACTTCGCCCTCGCCCGCGAGCTGGGCATCCCGATCACCACCCACCTGTCCACCGGCCGCCCCGGCCCCGACCACCAGGGCATCCAGCAGCTCCACCGGGCCGGCCTGCTCGGCCCGGACCTGAACCTGGTCCACGTCAACGGCGCCGAGGCCGACGCGCTCAAGCTGCTCGCGGACTCCGGCACCACCGTGTCGATCTGCCCGCAGATCGAGCTGACCATGCCCGGGCTGGGCGGCAACGTGGCGGTCCGTCGGCTGCGCACCGCGGGCGTCAACCCCGGCCTCGGCGTCGACACCGAGTTGGAGTCCAGCGGCGACCTGTTCACCCAGATGCGCTTCGCGCTGGCGGCCGACCGCGCCGAGACGCCGGACGGCGAGCCGGTGCTGGCGGCCCGGGCCGTGCTGCGGATGGCGACCGTCGAGGGTGCCCGCGCCGTCCACCTCGGTGACCGGACGGGCTCCATCGAGCCCGGCAAGGCCGCCGACCTGGTGCTCGTCCGCACCGACGACATCGACCTGGTGCCGGTCACCACCCCCGCCGAGTCGCTCGTCCTGGTCGCCCACACCGGCAACGTGGACACCGTCCTGGTGGCCGGCCGGGTCGTCAAGCGCGGCGGCCGGCTGCTGGCCGACACCGCCCGCGCCCGCGAGCTGGCCCTCGCCTCCGCCGCCCACCTGCGGGGCGCGGGGCGGTGATCGACCGCGTGCCCGCCCCGCCCGGGGCGGGCACGCCGACCGCGGCCCGGCACACACCGCCTCGCCCGCCCACGAGGGTCGTCGGACCGACCCGCCGGGCGCCGCGGTACTCCGCGGCGGCGTCACAGCCGGGCATCCGGCCGGGTGGCACCTACAGTCTGACTGAACCACCGTCAGCGACCGCACGCCCGGGGAGGCATTCCCTTGCCGCAGCTTCCGATCCTGGAGTCATCCGCGCCGGCGTCGCCCTCGACCTCCACGCCCGCCGCATCCCCTCCAGGCGGCGAAGCGCCTCCCGCATCGCTGGGCTGGCCGCTGTCACTGGCCGCCATGGTGATCCTCGCGGGGACGATCGCCGCGATCGGCTGGGTGCTGGAACGGTCCCGCTCACGACGCTCGGGAAGCGTGGTGCGCAGCTGGATCGCGCTCAGCCTGGTCGCGGGACTGTTGATCTTCTGCGCGCTCGCGTTCGCCCTCAAGGACTCCACCCTGCGCAGCACGTTGATCGGCGCGCTCACCGCGGCCGTGGGTTCGGGTACCGCGTTCTACTTCTCCTCGAAGTCGACCGAACAGGCCAACCAGCTCCTCACCGCTGCCGTAGGCGGTGAGGTCGTTCCCTACCTGAAGGGAAAGAGCCAGGCGGACGCGGAGAAGCTGCTGAGCGTGACATCCCTGAAGCTGGTGACGGCGCCCGATTCGCCGCCCCCGAACGGCCGACCGGTGGAGGAACAGGACCCCCCTGCGGGCACCACGGTGCCCAAGGGAACCTCGGTCTCGGTGACCTACGGGCCCTCCGAGCAGTCCTCCTAGGATCCGGCCATGGACTCCGAACAGCACAGCGGCGCCGCGAAGGCCCGCGGGGGCGCGTCGGCCCACCCGCGTCGGGCCGACGCCGAGCGCGACGTCGCCGCGCTGGAGACGACCCCGCCCTCCCTGGTGCGCCGCCCGGCTCCGTAGACACCGCAGGGCCTGCCGTCCACGGACGGCAGGCCCTGCGGTGGAGGCCGGTGGCGGGGTCGGGGTCAGCCGATGCCGAACCAGCCCAGGACGGTCTGGACGAGCAGGATCGTCGACATCGCGGCCACCCCGACCACCACGACGGTGGCCGCGATGCGGTAGCGCGGGCTGTTGGCCGCGTCGCCGAGGACGGAGCGGCGGTTGGTCAGGACCAGCAGGTAGACCAGGACGATCGGGCTGATCAGGCCCTGCAGCACCTGGGTGCCGATCAGCAGCTGGATGACGTCCACCGGGGTCAGCGCGACCACCGCGCCCAGGACGATCTGGGCGGTGAACAGCCCGAGGAACAGCGGGGCGTCGCGGAAGCTGCGGGAGACGGAGCGCTCGACGCCGGCGGCCTCGCCGATCGCGTAGCTCGCCGAGAGCGGCACCACCGCGCCGGCCAGGGCGGAGGCGCCCAGCAGCCCGAAGGCGAACAGCAGCTCGGCGCCGTGCCCGGCGACCGGCTTGAGGGCCTCGGCGGCCTGCGCGGCGGACTCCAGCGGACCGGTGCCGCCGATCGCGGCGGCGGTGGCGATGATGATGGTCAGGCTGATCACGCAGGCGAACACGGCGCCGAGGACGGCGTCGGCCCGGATCAGCTTGTAGTCGGCGGGCTTGGCACCGCGGTCGACCACGCCGGCGGCGGCGTAGAACTGCATGTAGGGGCTGACCGTGGTGCCGATCAGGGCGACGGCCAGCAGGATGAAGTCCTTGCTGGGCTCCACGTGCGGCACGACCAGGTGCTCGCCGACCTGCCCCCAGTCGGGGTGGCCGAGCACCATGGCGACCGGGTAGGCGAAGAACGCCAGCGACATCACCAGGAAGATGCGTTCGGCCCACTTGTACGAGCCGAACAGCACCAGCGACCAGAGCAGGACGGCGGACGGCGGGATGACCGCCCACTTGGGCACGCCGAGCAGCTCGAACGCGGCGCCGATCCCGGCGAACTCGCTGACCACCAGGCCGGTGTTGGCCAGCAGCAGGCAGAAGACCGCGAGGGCGGTCAGCCGCAGGCTGAACTGCTCGCGGATCAGCGCGCCCAGGCCCTTGCCGGTGTGGGCACCGAGCCGGACGGCCATCTCCTGCACCATGACCAGGGCGACGGTGACCAGCACCATGAAGAACAGCGTGCCGTAGGTGAACTGGGAGCCGGCGCTGGCGTAGGTGGCGATGCCCGCGGCGTCGTTGCCGGCGTTGGCGGCGACCAGGCCGGGGCCGGCCACCATCGCGACGGCGGCCAATCGGCGGAGGCCTCTTCGGCGGCCGGAGCGCCCCGGGTCGGACGGCGCGGACGCCGCGGCGGCGGCGTCCGGTCCGGTGTCGAGGGTGTCGAGGTCGCGGGTCACTTGAGGAGCCTCCGGAAGTGCAGTCGCCCACGCTCGGGCAGGAGCGAGTCGAGGATGTCGTCGGCCAGGACCCGGCCGAGCGGGCGCCCGGAGTCGTCGACCACGAGCAGGGAGGTGGCCCGGGCCGCGACCAGCTGGTCGGCGGCCTCGGCGAGCCGGGTGTCGGGCCGGACGGTCACCGGCGGGCCGAACTGGTCCAGCCAGGAGACGAGGTCGCCGATCACCGAGGTGTCCTCGGCCACGGCCAGATCGAACAGCGGGATGTCGGCGATCAGCCGGCCGTCGTCGTCCAGCACCGTGACCGCGTCGATGTCGGTGCGGTGCTCGGCCTGCGCGGCGAGTTCGGCCCGCACCTGGGCGACGGTGTGCGCGGAGCCGGCGGTGACCAGCAGGGTGGTCATCGCGCCGCCGGCGGTGCCCTCGCGGTGGGTGAGCAGGGAGCGCAGCTCGGCCGCCTCGGGCTCGGGCATCCGGGCCAGCAGGGTCTCGCGCTCGCCCGGGGCGAGGTCGCGCAGGGCGTCGGCGGCCTCGTCCGGTTCCATCTCGTCGACGAGCCGGGCGGCGTGCTCCGGGGGTACCTCGCGCAGCAGGTTCTCCAGCTCGGCGGGTTCCATCTCCTCCAGCGCGTCCGCGGCGTGCTCCGGCTCCAACCAGCCCAGCAGCTGCTGGCGCTCGTGCCGGCCGAGGTCCTCCAGGATGTCGGCGAGGTCGGCCGGGCGCAGCCGGTGCAGCGCGGAGCGGGAGGCGCGCAGCCGCACCTCGGCGGGCCCGTGGGTGGCCTGCTCGCCGAACGGGGCGACGGACTGCCAGTCCAGGACGCGTTCCGGGGTGGGGCGGATCTGCCAGCGGCGCGGGCCGAGCCGGCGCAGCAGGGTGGGCAGCGAGACGTCGACCCCGACCAGGACGGTCCGGGCGGCGAGCGGGGCCAGGTAGAGGTCGGCGGCGCGGGTGACCTGGACGCCGTCGACGTCGACGAGCTGGTGGTCCAGCACGTCGCGGGCCAGCAGGACCTCCCCGGGCCGGCGGTTGAACTCGCGCAGGTCCACGCGGGCGGTGCGCAGCCGGACCTGCCCGGTCTGGATCCGCTCGACGGCGTCGGCGGCGATGAAGGTGCGGCGGCGGCCTATTCGGATGATCAGTCCGGTGACCGGCGGGTACGGCTCCGCCCCGTAGAGGCGCGCGACCACGTCGACGACGCGGCCCACCTCCTCGCCGGCCTGGTTGGTGGCCGGGCCGCCGACCAGCCCGGCGACGGAGACCAGCGAGGAACGGACGGTCCGGGAGACGGCGGTACGGCGCTCGGCGGCGACGGTGCGATCGCGCAGTCGGGCCGTGGCGGACGTGAGCAGGGTGGTGGCAGCCATGGTGGGGACCCCCTCGCCCCGACAGGACGGGGCAGCGGGCCGCCCGGCGGCACGTCACCGCCGACCCCGACCGCGGCGCCGGTTCCAGGCATGCGCCGGGGCCTCCCGCGTCAGGACGGACGGGAGGGCGGAGCGGCCGGACCGCATCGGTCAGGGAAGGAGGGAGCGCCTCGGGCGGCGGAAGGACGGCGAGGACGACATCGGGAAAGGCTGACTATGGCCAGGACTTCCGTCCATCACGCCTCCTCCCGGTCTCGGCCGCGCATCGTGGTCGCGGCGGCACGGCAGGGGGAGACCGACGTCAATGCCCGGGCACCCCCACTCGTCAGAGCTTTGGCACTCCACGGCGTGTCCCTGGTCGATCCCGACGGGAAGCCACTTGGGGTCACCCCTTGAGCCGGGGAGACCTGTCCTGATCCGGAGCGTCTCTCGACGGGTGGGATCAGTGGCCTGTGTCCGTGAAGACGCCTCACCGAACGAGGTGTCTGTTCAAATCGGCCCCAGGATAGGACCTGAAGGTGCTCGCAGCGTAATCCTTGACCCGAGCTTGACCCGGGCCTGACCTGCGGGGGAGCCGCCGGGGCGCACGGCCGGGGGCGCGCAGCGGTGCTCCGGCCGACGGCGGTGGGGGCCGAACTTCCCCGTGGGCGGCCCCTGGTGACGCTGATTCCGACACCGAGGGGAACCCGCCTGCCGCCCGCCGTCCGCGACGTGGCCGCCGTCGCCGCGCTTCCGTCCGGTACGGCGTGCGGCAGCACCGGACGACGAACCGGGTGCTGATCCCGGCCGGGAGTCCGTCCCCGAAGGTCAGCGCCGGCCGAACAGCCGCCCGAGCCAGCCGCCGGACGCCCGCTCCTTCGGTGAGCACGCGCACCGCTGGGACTTGGGCACCCCGGCCAGCACCTGTTCGACGTGCATCCCGCACCCGGCGTAGGTCGGCTTTCCGCAGGTGCGGCAGACGACTCGACGGCACATGCCGTGCTCCCTTCCTCGGCCCCCGGTGAATGGACTGACACGACCAATATACCCCCGCCGGTATTCACCCCTTCGGGCCTCGCCGGCGCCGCTCCTTCGGGGCGTTCTCCCGGCGCGGACGGAAACCGCCCGAGGCCGTTCCGGCCCCGTGGATGCAGGGCGGCCGTCCGGCTCTCCGTTGGGGGCGGGAGACGGCGACCGCCTGTGCGCTTTCCGTTGACGACACCCCGGCGCGGCATGTGAAATGACACATGTCACCGATCACATGGGTCAAGGGCTCATGGGTCGAGGCCCGAACCCGAGCCCTCGGCCGCGATTTTGAACGTTCAAATCCCCGGGTTCAACCCCCCACGGCCGGCCGGCTGCCCCCGTCAAACCACGTGACGCAACGTCATTCCCCCACACCCCCACTCCCCACAGGAGCACCCGTGCGCCTCCTTCCCCACCGCCTCGCGGCACCCCTGCTCGCGCTGGCACTCGCCACCACCGGCCTCGGAGCCCTCAGCCTCGGCGCGGCCGCTCCGGCCGCCGCCCTGGGCAACGGCAACGCCCTCACCCCGCCCATGGGGTGGAACTCGTGGAACTCCCTCGGCACCGAGGTCACCGAGGACCAGGTCGTCCAGACGATCGACTTCATGGCCGCCAACGGCCTGGTGGCGGCGGGCTACAACACCGTCACGATCGACGACGGCTGGTCGCTCTGGCACCGGGACGGCCAGAGCACCGACTTCGTCCGGACGCCGAACGGCTCGATGCAGCTGTACGACGCCGCCGGGAACCCGGTCACCGGGACGGACGGCACCGGCAACGACCCCACCTCCGGCCACCTGATCCCGCGCCCCGACCACTTCCCGTCGCGGACCGTCGACGGCCGGACCGTCAACGGCATCCAGTTCCTGGCCTGGTACGCCCACAGCAAGGGCCTGAAGTTCGGCCTCTACGCCACCGACACCTACGAGACCTGCCAGATGCACCCCGGAAGCCTCGGCCACGAGAGCACCGACGCCGGCGACTTCGTCTCCTGGGGCGTCGACTTCGTCAAGTACGACGACTGCCCCTACGGCCCGCAGATCACCGGCCCCGACGGTCACAACTACTACACCCAGGGCGAGGGCAGGGAGCTCACCCGCTCCATCTACGCCCGCGTGCAGACCTTCCAGCGGGCCCTCGACGCCGCCTCCGCCGGCCAGGGCCGCCCGAAGGTCACCCTCAGCGTCTCCGCCCAACCCGCCCACACCGGTGTGCCCTACCTCCTCGACCCGGCCGACCCGGCCCGCACCGACCCGGTCGTCCAGGCCGCCGGGACCGCGCCGTTCACCGCGCCCGGCTACGCCCCGACGGGCGTGTGGTGCGGGCAGGTGGCCAACCTGTGCCGGATCGGCGGGGACCGCGACAGCGAGCTCGACGGCGTGCTGTGGAACGGGCAACTGCAGACCGCCCTTCAGTACCCCGGCAACGTGCGCCCGGGCAGCTGGAACGACCTCGACATGATGTTCACCGGCTGGAACGACGTGTACGGCCTCTACGGCACCAGCGACACCTGCACCTGCCACAAGCCGTTCACCGACGACGAGTCGCGCACCGAGACCTCCGTCCTGTCCATGCTCGCCGCGCCGTTGATCTCCGGTGCCGACCTCCGTACCGCCGGGCAGTCGCAGCACAGCGCGAACGGCTACACGTGGTCCACGGGCATCGGTGCGTCGAGCCTCGCGGTCCTCAAGAACGCCGACGTCATCGCCGTCGACCAGGACACGCTCGCCAAGCCCGCGACCCTGGTCGGGGCCAGGCCGGCAACCGCGACCGCGCCGGTGGTGCTGAAGCGGCAGCTGGCGAACGGGGACACCGCCGTGCTGTTGGTGAACCAGGACCCGAACAACTGGCAGACGGTCGGCAGCGACCTCACCTCGCTGGGGCTGACCGGCGGATTCACGTACAAGGAGCTGTGGACCGGTGC
Organism: Kitasatospora sp. NPDC018058; assembly: GCF_044327205.1. Taxonomy (NCBI): domain Bacteria; kingdom Bacillati; phylum Actinomycetota; class Actinomycetes; order Kitasatosporales; family Streptomycetaceae; genus Kitasatospora; species Kitasatospora sp. NPDC018058. Next base: position 311,831 of record NZ_JBIRFA010000007.1, read on the forward strand.
CACCGGCACGGTGGCGGCCGGTGGCACGGTCGGCGGCACCTGGGTCGCTCCGCACGGCGTCGCGATGTTCCGGCTCACGCCGCAGGCCACGACCGCACCGGCGGCGGTCGTGGGCGACGGGAAGTACCACGCGCTGAGCGCGGGTGGTACGGGAGGCCTGGTCCTGGAGGTCGGCGGCACGTGCGGCTCGCCGCTCACCTCGGCCGCCGACGTCAACACCTGGTGGCCCACGCACACCTCCGAGCAGTGGACGTTCACGAGCAACCCCGACGGCACCGTGCGGATCGGCGACAACTGCGACACGGCCACCCAGGTCCACACCGTCCTGGCGGCGGGGACGTCGGCGGGTAACAGTGCCTACCTGCTGAACTACTCGCCGGGCAACCCGTGGCAGGAGTGGCGGGTCGGCCAGAACGCCGCGACCGGAGCGCTCACCATCACCAACGTCGCCACCGGGCTCGCCCTCAACGCCGGTGGCGGCACAGAGGGTTCGACGGTGACCACCGACGCGGTGAACGGCGCTGCCGCGAGCCAGAGTTGGAGCGTGATCTCGTAATCCCACCCGGGCACGGGGGGGGGGGGGGGGGGGGGGGGCCCGGGGCGGCCCCCCCCCCCCCCCCCCCCCCCCCCCCGCCGCGCCCCCCCCCCCCCCCCCCCCCCCCCCCCCCGCCCCGCCGCCCGGCCCCGCGCCGAGGCCGCCGCCCTGGATGCCCCCCAGGCCGCGTCCGCGTGCCGTGGGGCGAGCGGG
>NZ_JBIRFA010000007.1:312588-326171 GCF_044327205.1 Kitasatospora sp. NPDC018058
CCCGCGGGGGGCCGGGGGGGGGGCGGGGGGGGGGGGGGGGGGGGTGGGGGCCCCCCCCCCCCGGGGCGGGGGGGGGGGGCGCCCCCCCGGGGGGGGGGGCCCCCCCCCCCCCGACGTCGCCAGTTCTCGGCTGCCCCGTACGTGCCGAAGGCCGAGGTGGTGGCCTCCGGCGCCGGGCCGGCCCGGGTGGGTCACGCCAGGGCGATCGCGAGGATGAGGACCGCGATCAGCGCGGCCCCGATGCCGACGACGAGGAGGATCGCCCGTCGGGCGTCCGGCTGGACGATGACGTCATAGGTCAGCGCAGGGCTTGCGGCAGACCCGGGCCGACTTCGGACGCGATCCGGACGGCTCCGGGCAACCCTGCGCTGCACTCGGCCAATGCGTCGGCGTGCGCCCCCGCGCGCCGAATCCCGGGGTCGCTCGGTAGTCTGCCGGGATGCCTTCATCGCACGGTAGGACCAGCGCGCCGCCCGAACCGGTGGATGATCCGGCGGTCGTGCTGTCGGGCTTCGGTCCCGTCGGCCGGGCCTACGCCGAGCGGCTGCTGACGAGGGGTGACGAGATCGCGCGCGACCACGGGGTCCGGCCGAGGCTCGCGGCCGTGCGCGTGGGATCCGCGCAGATCCTGGTGCGCGACGGTGACCCGGTACCGCCGCGAGCGGTGTGGGGCCCGTTGACCGCGTTGGAGGACACCCTCGAACAGACCGGCGCGCACGCGCTGGTCCAGGCGCTCCCCTCGTCGCCGCAGGCGCGGCGGCAGGCCGCCGAGGAGGCCGCCCTGGCACTGCGCCGCGGGGTCCACGTGGTCACGGCGACCAAGATTCATCTGCTCAGCCACTGGCGGGAACTCGGCGACGCCGCGCGGGCGGGCGGCAGCCTGATCAGGATCTCCGGCGCGACCGGTGCCGCCCTCCCGACGGCGGACCTGGCGCGAACGGGCGTACGCGGTCTCGGCTGCCGGTCGATCAGGGCCTGCCCCAACGGGACCGCCACCTTCGTCCTCGACCGACTGGCAGCGGGCGATTCCCTGGACGAGGCGGTCCTCGAGGCGCAGCGCCGCGGCATCGCCGAAGCCGACCCCTCGGCCGACCTCTCCGGCGGCGACGCGGCGACGAAGGCCCGGCTGCTCGCGGCCCTGCTCTGGGGCTGGGACCCGTCGGCCGTGCGCGTCAGCACGGAGGCGGTGGACGCGCGGGCCGCCCGGGAGGCGGTGGCCGCGGCCGCCCGCGGGCAGCGACTGCGCGCCGTGGCGACTGCGAGCGCGGACCACCCGCTGGTGGTCGAGGTCCGGCTGGAACGGACCGTCCCCGGCGACCCGTTGTACGCGCTGACCGGTCCGGAGAAGGCGGTCGTCTACGGCTGCCCCGACGCCGGGGACATCACCGTGAGCGGCGGCCGTTCCAGCCCGCTCGGCGCGGCGCTCGCGATGCTGCGGGACACCCTCGACGTGCTGGCGCCCCGCCGGCTCGGCTTCGGCTGAGCGGGGGCGCCTGCGGGGCGCAGGCGGTCTGTGGGCTTCCCCGGCGGGGCCGGGTCCGGGACCATTGCGGGTGGGGAACGGGGGAGCGGTGTACCTGAGGGATCCGAGGACCGGGGCGGGGCGGTGGTCCCTGACGCCGGTCGCGGTACTGGCGGGCCTCGCGATGATGCTGGCGGGCGCGGCGCTGACCGCCGTCTGCGTGCTCACCACCCGCGGGCCCTTCCTCCGCCCACCGACGGGGCGGTGAAGTCGGCAAACTGCCTGGCCGAGCCGGATTCCAGCCTGGCCGGTCCGCAGCTGATCATCTGGGACTGCAAGGCCAGCGCCAACCAGCTCTGGTGCCTGCCCTCCTGACAGGGCGCACGCCCCGCCCTTACCATGCACACCTCAGGCCTGTCGTCGGACCGCGCCCTCGGCGGTCCGACGACAGGCCCGCGTATGTGCGCACCCCACCCTCACCACCACGTCCGGGAATGACCATGAGACGACCTGTGATCCGCGCCCTGGCGGCGGGAACGGCCCTGTTCGCGTTCGCCATGACAACCGTCGGGGGTGCCGCGACGGCATCGGCCGACACCACGGCCACCGCCGCCGCGCCCACTGTCCTGACCGGCGCCCAGCTGGCGGCCTCCTGGGACGGCCCGCTCAGCACCCGGGGCCGGTACATCGTCGACGCCTCCGGCAACCGCTTCAAGCTGAAGGCGGGCAACTGGGCCGGTGCGCAGGGAACGTGGGAGGGCAGCGGTTCGACCACCGACCCCGCGAACAACCAGGCCGGCCAGGTCTCGTACAACCTCCCGCTCGGGCTGGACCGCGCACCGATGGGTGAAATCCTCAACGGGTTCCACCGGTTGGGGATCAACAGCATCCGGCTGCCGTTCGCGAACGCGCTGATCCACGACACCTCGACGGTGCCGGACGTGGCGGTGGCGGCCAACCCGCAGCTCAAGGGCAAGACCCCGCTGCAGGTCTACGACGCCGTGGTGGCGGCGCTCACCGCCGACGGCTTCGCGGTGATCCTCAACAACCACACCACCAGCTACCGCTTCTGCTGCGGCCTGGACGGCAACGAACGCTGGAACAGCGGTCAGAGCACCCAGCAGTGGGAGGACGACTGGGTGTTCATGGCCAACCGCTACAAGGCCGACAAGCGTGTCGTGGGTGCCGACCTGCGCAACGAGGTCCGCCGCGACACCTGGGACGACCCCAACTGGGGCATGGGCGACAGCCATGACGAGAACGCCGCCTTCGAGGAGGCCGGCAACAGGATCCTCCAGGCCGACCCCGACATGCTGATCATCATGGAGGGCATCAACTGGTACGGCATCCCGTCCGCCCTCTTCTCCCACGGCCGCCCGATGCTCGCCCCGGTCGCCACCCTCTCCAACACCCTGATCAACTCCGGCAAGTTGGTCTACGCCGCCCACTTCTACGCCTACACCGGCCCGGCCAACACCGGCGCCGGAAGCGGCCCGGGCTCGACCAGCGACCCGCGTTACGAGGACTTCACGCCGGACCAGCTGGCCTCGGTGGTCAACCAGGAGGCGCTGTTCGTCACGCAGGCCGGCCAGCACTTCACGGCGCCGGTGTGGGTGAGCGAGTTCGGCGCGGGCGGGCGCGGCTCGACCGACGCCAAGGAACAGGCCTGGTTCCGTGACTTCACCGACATCCTGGTCGCCAACGACACCGACTTCGCCGTCTGGCCGCTGGTCGGCTGGCAGAACGGCGGCGTGCCGCAGGACAGTTGGGCGCTGCTCTCGTACGATGCCAAGGGCGGGCAGCTGTCGTTGGAGGACCAGGGCGACTGGCGGTCCACCGACTGGAACAAGCTGGTGAACGCGCCCTCGTACACCGGGCAGGTCGCGAAGTCCGCGCACTGGAACCAGCTCAACCTGGACCACGGCGACTACAACGTGTCGGCCCGCATGATGGCGCTGCCCGACTGGAGCGGCGGCAACCGCAAGGGCAACTGCCCCGACGGTGAGCGCCTGATCGGCCTCGGCCGCAGTGACAGCCGGGGCCTGTGCACCGACGCCGGCGAGCCGACCGTGGGTACGGGGGACTGGGTGACCGTCACCGACGAGCGGTACGTCACCGAGGGCGACTGGGCGTCCGGCTACAACAAGCTGCAGTGCCCGGACAACACCTTCGTCGTCGGATACTCGGTGCACAGCAACGCCATGTCCGCCCTGCTGTGCGCCCCGTCCGCCGCGAAGCTGCCGCTGAACGGCCGCAACGTCTGGTTCGACCACGCCGACAACCGACCCTCGGCCTCCACCGGCTCCGACTCGGCGGCGAGCGACTGGGCGCCGGGCCACTACAAGGGCCAGTGCGCCTCCGACGAGTACGTGGCGGGCGTCGGTTACACCTGGCGCTGGCTCCACTACGGCGTCCCGGACGTCCTGCTCTGCCGCCCGCTCGGCTGAGCACATGACCCCGACGGGCAGCCCGGCCGATTCGACGGCCGGGCTGCCCTCGTCACGTTCGATGGTTCGACTCCGAAGCGGACATGGGAAGTTCGCGACGCGGCCGGAATATCTACGCCCGTTGCGGGAACCCGGGTAAACGCCCCACCCGACGATCGCACCGTACGGTCGAACAAGCCCGCCACCGCACTGTCCGCGGGATGACCCGGGAACCTCGGTCACGGTGGCACTCGCCGCCCCCGCGCCGCCGTCGCCCACCACCAGCGCCCGAGCCCGCCGCCCCGCCCGGCCGGCGGTGGGGCGGCGGGCAGCTCGGCAGCCCCGGTTCACTCCGCTGCGGGCGGCCACGGGCTGTGCGCCGCGACCTGGGTGCGCAGCCCGCGCAGCGCCCGGGCGGAGGCGATGCCGACCGCGCCGCTGACCAGGCCGTCCCGTACGCAGACGGCGGCGAAGCGGTGTTCGGCGAGGCTGCCGTCGACCACCTCGAAGTGCTCGGCGCCGCCGGGGCGGCCGAACACCTGGATCCGCAGCCCGTACTGGTCGGTCCACAGGTAGGGGACCGGCTCGTAGGCCTGCCGGGCGCCGTCCGGACCGGCCAGCAGGTTCCGGGCGGCGTGCATCGCCTGCTCGGTGGCGTTGGTGCGCTGTTCGAGGCGTCGGCGGCGGCCGGTGCGCGGGTCGGGCCAGGAGGCGGCGTCGCCGGCCGCCCAGACGCCGGGGCCGGCGGCGCAGTAGGCGTCGCAGACCACGCCGTCGTCCAGCGGGACGCCGCTGTCGGCGAGCCACTCGGTGGCCGGCTCGGAGCCGATGGCCATCAGCACGGCGTCGGCGGCCAGTTCGGAGCCGTCGGCCAGTCGCGCGCCGGCCGCCCGGCCGCGCCGTTCGAGCAGTGCCGTGGCCGCGCCCCGGTGGATCCGCACCCCGTGCTCGCGGTGCAGGTCCGCCAGCAGCGCGGCCGTCTCGGTGCCCAGGACGGCGGCCAGCGGTGTGGTGGTGGAGGTCAGCCAGGTCACCTCGGCGCCGAGCCCGACGGCGGTGGCCGCCGCCTCGGCTCCGAGCAGCCCGCCGCCGACCACCAACAGCCGTACGCCCGACCGCAGTTCCTCGCGCAGGGCGAGGGCGTCGGCGAGGGTGCGCAGCACATGGGCCCCGGGCAGCGGCGCGTCGGCGCCGGGGAGCCGGCGCGGGCGGACCCCGGTGGCCACGATGACGGCCTCGCAGCGCACCCGCCGGCCGTCGGACAGCCGCACGGTGCGCTCCCGGCGGTCCAGGCCTTCGGCCCGTACCCCCAGGCGCAGGTCGAGCCGGAGCTCCTCCAGCGCCTGGGGGCCGCGCAGGGCCAGACGGTCGGGCTGCCACTCGCCGCCGAGCAGGTGCTTGGACAGCGGCGGGCGGTCGTACGGGGGTTCGTCCTCGGCCCCGATCAGGGTGAGCCGGCCGTCGTAGCCGGACCGGCGCAGCGCTTCGGCGGCGTGCAGTCCGGCCGCGCCGGCGCCGACGACGGCCACCTCCCGCAGAGCGGTCACACCTGCTCCAGGCGGATCGCCGCGGCCGGGCAGACCGCGGCGGCGTCCTGGACGGCCTGGTGGAGTTCGGCGGGCGGCTCGGCGTCGAGCACGACGACGATGCCGTCCTCGTCGCGCTGGTCGAAGACGTCGGGGGCGGCGAGTACGCAGTGCCCGGCGCCGCAGCACTTCTCCTGGTCGATCTGGATGAGCATGGTCTTCCCTTCGGGACATGGCCGGTCGGGGCCCTGGTGGGGGCTGACTCCGGTGGATGTTAGGCGCGTCGGGGTGCTTGCCACTCGGCGCTCGGTCGGGGCCCGGTCGGGCCGGGTCACCAGGCGATCGGCAGCTCGTGGACGCCGTAGACGAGCATCTCGCCGCGGAAGCGGATCTCCTCGAACGGTACGGCCAGGCGCAGTTCGGGCAGTCGCCGCAGGATGGTGTCGAGGGCGATCTGCAGTTCCATCCGGGCGAGGGGCTGGCCCAGGCACTGGTGGACGCCGAAGCCGAAGGCCAGGTGGAGGCGCGCGTCGCGGGAAAGGTCGAGCCGGTCGCCGTCCGGGAACCGCTGCTCGTCCCGGTTGGCGGTGTTGATCATGCAGACGACGCCCTCGCCCGCCCGGATCCGCACACCGGCCAGGTCGACGTCCTCGACGGCGACCCGGGTCAGGCCGGAGTGCACGATGGTCAGGTAGCGCAGCAGCTCCTCGACCGCCGCGGGGGCGGTCTCGGGGTGCCGGCGCAGGTGGGCGAGCTGGTCGGGGTTGCGCAGCAGGGCGAGGACGGAGAGCGCGGTCATGTTCGCCGTGGTCTCGTGGCCGGCGACCAGCAGCAGCCGGCCCATCGCGCCGATCTCCTCGGTGCTCAGTTCGCCGCGGGCCACCAGGCGGCTGAGGATGCCGTCGTCGGGTTGGGTGCGCTTGGCGTCGGTGAGCTTGACCAGGTAGTCGGCCAGTCGGGCCTGGGCGGCGGTGACGTCCTCGGCCGAGGAGTCGCGGCGCAGCAGGACGCGGCTGCACTCCTGGAAGAAGTCGTGGTCCTGGTAGGGGACGCCGAGCAGCAGGCAGATGACCAGGGACGGCAAGGGCAGGGCGAACTCGCGGACCAGGTCGGCGCTGGAGCGTCCTTCGGTCATGCGGCCCAGCAGGTCGTCGGCGATGCGCTGGACCTCGGGGCGCAGCGCCTCGACCTTCTTGATCATGAATTCGCCGGTGAGCATCCGGCGCAGGCGGGAGTGCTCGGGGTCGTCCATCCGGATGAAGGTGGGCTGACCGGAGTTCAGCTGCCGGGCGCCCGCGCTGATGAACGGGAAGCCGGGCCGGCTGGAGTCGGAGCTGAAGCGGGCGTCGGAGAGGACCGCCTTGACGTCCTCGTGGCGGGTGACCAGCCAGCTGGTCGAGCCGTCCCAGAGGGAGATGCGGCTGACCGGTTCCTCCTCCCGGGCCTGCCGGTAGGCGGGCGGCGGGGCGAACGGGCAGGCGCCGCGGGCGGCGGGGTGGGTGAAGCGTGGGGTCTTCGCGCCAGTGGCCATCGGGGGACTCCCCTTCTCGGAGCTGGGTGGGGGCCGGCGGTGCCGGTCGGGTGGGCCCGCGGGTGTGGTGGGGCAGGGCCCAGGCCATTTACGTGCCAAAAGCAACTAACTGACCGTCACGCTAACTCGCGTTCCGTGGCGATGAAAGGGCGCATCGGCGGACGGCCCAATCTGTCCGAAATCCGGTCACCGCTGCCCGCCACGGCCGCGGGCCGCACCGGATCGCTACAGTTCCTCCATGCCGGACGCCGAAGACGATCGGACCACCGCCTCCGACCTGGAGGCCGTACTGGCCTCGCTGGCCTACCTGCTGACGCGTTCGCAGGAGCACGAACGCCGCACCGCCCGGGCGGGCATCACGGCCGCCCGCTCGGACGTCTACCTGCTGCGCGCGCTCGCCGAGGCCGAGGGGGCCAGCCGGGTGAGCGACCTGGCCGACCGGCTGATGGTCAAGCCCTCCCACGTCACCCGGCAGATCGACCGCCTGCAGGGCCAGCGGCTGGTGGAACGCACCCAGGACACGCTGGACCGCCGGGCCCGCCAGGTGGCGATCACGGACGACGGGCGGGAGACGCTCGACCGCCTGAAACAGGCCAACATCGCCGGACTCACCAGTGCGCTGGACGGCGTCCCGGAGCCCGACGTCGCCGCCACGGTCAGTGTGCTGCGCCACCTGGTGGACCGCTATGTGCACCGGGTGCGCACCACCATGCTGTCCGAGGACGACCCGCTTGCGGAGCGGTCCGTGCCCGCCACCGGTTGAGCGACGAGACCATCCGGGTACGTCCTTCGTCATGTCGGACGAGAAGAACCGCGCCGTGGCCGAGGCGATCCTCCCGCTGGTCGGCGGCGGCGCCAACATCCGCTCGGTCGCCCACTGCATGACCCGGCTGCGGCTGGGCCTGGCCGACCGCTCCCTGATCGACCACCAGGCGCTCAGCGCGCTGCCGGCCGTCCTGGGCACGGTCGCGGACGACACCTTCCAGATCGTCCTCGGCCCGGGCGCCGTCGCCGGGGTCACCGCGCAGCTGCGCCGGCTCCTGGACTCCGACGGCGGGACCGAAACGGGGAGCGCCCCCACCGCCGAGGCTCCCACCGCCGAGGCTCCCACCGCCGGGGCCCCCACCGCCGGGGCCCCCACCGCCGGGGCCCCCACCGCCGGGGCTCTCGCCGGGCGCGGCGAGCGGATCCGGGCGGAGGCCCGGGTGCGCAACGCGACCCCGGCGAAACGGGCGCTGCGCCGGATCGCGAACATCTTCGTCCCGCTGATCCCCGCCCTGATCGGGTGCGGGATCGTCGCCGCCCTCTCCGGGGCGCTCGCGAACCTCGGCTGGGCACCGTCACTGGTCACCGCCCTGGGGCCGGTCTCCGCGGGCTTCATGTCCCTGCTCGCCGTCTTCGTCGGCTACAACACCGCGAAGGAGTTCGGCGGTACGCCCGTGCTCGGCGGGGCCGTGGCCAGTGTGATCGTCTACGCGGGCGTCGCCAAGGTCGAGGCGTTCGGCCACCACCTCACCCCCGGGCAGGGCGGAGTGGTCGGGGCGCTCGGCGCCGCGCTGCTGGCCGTCCAGCTGGAACGGTGGACCCGGCGGATCCTGCCCGGCGCCCTGGACGTCCTGGTCACCCCCACGATCACCGTCCTGTTCGGCGGCCTGGCCGCCCTGTTCGGCCTGACGTTCGTCGCCGGGGAGATCTCCACCGCCATCGGCCACGCCGCCACCTGGCTGCTCGCCCACGGCGGCCTGCTCGCCGGGCTCGTGCTCGGCGGCCTCTTCCTGCCGCTGGTTATGCTCGGCCTGCACCAGGCCCTGATCCCGATCCACACCACCCTGATCCAGCAGCAGGGATCCACCGTCCTGCTGCCGATCCTCGCCATGGCCGGCGCCGGCCAGGTCGGCTGCGCCGCGGCCGTCTACCTGAGGCTGCGCCACAACGCCTCCATCCGGGCCGTCATCAGGTCCGCGCTGCCGGCCGGCCTGTTCGGCGTCGGCGAGCCCCTGGTCTACGGGGTCACCCTGCCGCTGGGGCGCCCGTTTATCACCGCCTGCGTGGGCGGGGCCGCCGGAGGCGCCTTCGTCGGTGCCGCCGGCCAACTCGGCGGGGCGGTCGGCTCGACCGCCATCGGCCCCTCCGGCTGGGCCCTGTTCCCCCTGCTGGCCGGCCCGCACGGGATGGCCGCGAGCGCCGCCGTCTACGGCGGGGGACTGGTGACCGGCTACGTCGTGGGCTTCCTGGCCACGTACTTCTTCGGCTTCACCCGGGAGACGCTCGCCGAGTACAACGGCCGCGCCGCGGACCCCGCTGCGGATCCCGCTCCCGCTCCCGCCGTCGCTCCGAGTCCCACCGCCACCGTGGACGGTGGAACGCATCCCGGCGCGTGAAGGCTCCCACCGGTCGCCGCCCCTCGAAGGCCGCAGTGGCCTGCCGTCAGTTCACCCCGCGCGCCCGCCGGCCGTGCCGGAGTTCGACAGCCGCCCGGACCTCCGCCAGCGCGCGGTCACGGTCGACCGGCGGCGGCTGGAACCGGCCGGCGGCCACTCGGACGTGCTCCTCCCAGCCGTCCCGCCAGAACTCGACCGTCCACCCGGGCCACCGCTCCGGCATCTCGTACGCCTGCGCCGACGCCCCGAGCACCCACCAGCCCACCCGGCGCCGTAGCGGATCGACATGGACCCCGGCCTCGGCCGCCAACCGGCACACCCCGTGCTCCGGAGCACCCACCAGCCGCTCCAGCAGCGCGGTCCCTTCCCGGACCGGGTGGTCGGAGGCGTGCGCCACCACATGGCAGCGGTCCGACCCGACCGTCACCACCGCGACCATCGGCTCCGGGTCCGCGAGGTCCTCCTCGTCCGGCTCCAGCAACTCCCCGACCAGGGTCTCGCGCCCGCGGTCACGGACGTGCTCCGGGTCCAGCCCCAGGTAGGTCCGCAACTCCGCGGGGCCGTCGTACGTCCAGCGCACCTCCCACCCCGCCCAGGCCTGCCGCAACAGCTCCAGGGTCGCAGCGCGGTGCCGCATCACGACGCTCGGCCCCTCCCAGGCGAACATCAGCAGCACCTTCCGGCCGAGGTCGATGAGCGCCGCCCCCTGGCACAGCACGTCGTCCAGCCACCAATCGTCCATCCGCAGGCCCCGGACCATCGAGAGCGCCGCCGCCGGACCCGCCAGCAGGTCCAGGTCGATCCCCACGGCACCGAACCGGGACAGGTACAGCTCGTACTCGCCGCTCTCGCGGACCACGACGAAGTTCGCACGATCAGCCACGCGCCCAGAATGGGCGACACCGGAATCGGGCCGCCACCGAATTGCTACCGGTCGGGCGCGGCGGTCTCGATGGCGGCGAGCAGACGGGCGTGGACGGCGCCGGCGGCGTCGCGGGTGGCCGGGTCCGGGTCGTCCAGCTGGCCGGCGATCAGCTCGGCGGCCGCGGCCAGCACCGGGACCGGGACGGTGGCGGTGCGCAGGTGGAGCAGCTGGGAGGCGGCGCGCTCGCCGGCGGTGGTGGCGCGCGAGGTGGGGATGAGGTGCTGGAGGCCGCGGGGGAGCTGACTGGTCATCGGCCCATTGTCCCGGCTCCGGCAGGTCCTCACGCCCGGCTCGTGGGCTCGTGGTCGTTTCCAGGTCTGGAGGAGCGTTCGGACAGCTTCGGCCAGGAGCCCGATCCCTCATGCATCCCGTTCAGGGAAGAAGCTGGCTTGCCGGGCGCGTCCCGCCTTACGGTGGCGCCATGAGCGATCACTCGGAAGCGCCTGTCACGCCCGTCGGAGCGTACGAACCCCCCTACTACATGGCTGTCTTCACGGCGGTGCGAACCCAGGACCAGAGTGGGTACAGCGAGACCAACGCACGCATGGAAGACCTGGTGAAGGACATCCCCGGGTACCTGGGGATGGACTACGCGCAGACTCCCGGAGGGCTGGCCATCACCGTCGGGTACTTCCGCGACGCCGAGGCCCTCGCGGAGTGGCGGTGCAACGTCGAGCACCGCGCGGCGCAGAAGCGCGGGCAAGCCGAGTGGTACCAGAGCTACACGCTGCACGTGGCGAGAGTGGAGCGGAGCCACGGGTTCACGCGAGCGTAGCTCCCGCAGCGCCCGAGGGCAGTGGCCGGGGAGCGGCGCGAGGGGGCGGGATGGCGTGCCCTGGGGCGTGCCGTGTCGACCGTTTTGCACCCGACCGAATGTCACCGTCCAGCGCTGGTGCCCGACAGCGGTACCGCGTGACGTGGCCGCCCCTTCGCAGGAGAGTCGTCATCGCGTGACCTAGATCGACTTCTGAAGTCGACCCTAGCCGTCCGTCCGCTTGATCCACTCGCTGCCGCCCAGCGGGTAGTCGTAGCCGGGGCGGTTGACGTCGGCGCTGGTGCGGAAGGGGGTGCCCGCGTTGTCGATGCGGATGGTGCCGCGGCGGTTGCCGCTGGACCAGTCCAGCGTGAGGTCCCATCGGACGTCGTGCGCCTTGGTGTGCGCGGTGACGTAGAAGACCTCGGGGTCGGACTTGCTGACCTTGTACGGGAAGTCGCGCTGGCCGCCCTGGAGGGTGATCACGGGACTGCCCCTGTCGAGATCGATGTCGAAGGACTTGGTGTCGACCTCGCCGCCGCAGCCGACGCCCATCGAGTAGTCGTTCCAGGCGGGCGGCGCGCCCTTGGCCGTGATCCGTACGTGCAGCGCCTCCAGGACGACCGTGTCCGCTCCGGTGCCTTGGAGGGTGAGGGCGACCTCCTGCTCACCGGAGGAGACCGCGCCGTAGGCGGCGGCCCAGCGCGGGGCGTCGCGCTCGGTGGCGGGCGGCCCGACCTGGGCGGGCGCGCTGTTGACGAGGAAGTGCTGGCTGCACGGGTCGGCGTAGACGTACGGGCGGGTGCCGACGGTGAGCGGCGCGGGCGCGTCGCCTGGCGGGGTGGGGGTGGGGGTGGGGGTGGCGGTCGGGCGCGTGGGCGCCGTCGCGTCGGTGCTTGCCGCAGCGGTGGCGGTCGGGCGCGTGGGCGCCGTCGCGTCGGTGCTTGCCGTAGCGGTGGCGGTCGGTGGCGCAGTGTGGGCGGTGGGGGCAGTGGGGCCGGGGACGGATGGCTCCGGTACGGCCCTCGGGCCCGTCACCGTGGAACCGGCGGGCGGCCGGCCGCCCGATTCGTTTCCGTCGCCCCAGACGGCGGGACGCATGACCACCACTAAGGCAGTCAACAGGGCGACGGCCGCAGCGGAGGCGATCAGCGCGCTACGGCGGCGCCGTGGCGGTGCGGGCTCCGCCACCACCCCGACGACCGGCTCCCCGCCCGTCTTCCCTGCGGGGGGTTCCACCGCAGGGGCCGTCGGGCCAGTCCGCGGCTGAGCGATCGGGGCCGGGGCCTGGACCGGAACCTGGGCTGGCTCCGGGGTCCGGTCTGGCCGGCGTCCCCGGGCCGCGTCCGCCAGGATCCAGCTCCGGTGCAGTGCCACGAGCTCTTCCGGGGTCGCCCGGCACGCCCGTGCGAAGCGCTCCGCCGACACGTACTCATGGGGCAGCGCCGTGCCGTTGCAGTAGCGGTGCAGCGTCGACGTGCTCGTGTGCAGCCGCTTGGCCAGCGTTCCGTAGCTCAGCCCCGAGCGGGCCTTGAGCTCGCGCAGCAGCCGCGCGAACTCCTCCGCCTCCGCGGCCCCCGTACCCTCCGACACCCGTCCCCTCCGTTCCCCCGGCGTCCCGTTCCAGCGTTCCAGCCCCGTTCCAGTCCCGCTGGTCAGAGCCTCATTCGCCGTTCCACCCTACCCATCGTGCCGCCAGGCGTGGCGGTTGGGACGGATCGCTCCGCAAGCTTCGGTCATCCGATCGACCCATCGTCCGAGCGAATGCCGAAAGGGGCACGACCACATGTCCGTCCGCACCTCCCGCACCCGTCTGATCACCGCTGCCGCGAGCGTCGCGCTCGCCGCCTTCTCGATCACCGCGTGCAGCGACAACGGGGACATCGCGACGGCGACCGGCCCGTCGCTCAGGGCCGCCGTGCCCACCACGCCCGCCCCGACGTCCGCCAACACCACCGCCACCACCGCCACCACCGGCGGCCGTGCCACCGCCTCCACCGGCAAGGACCCGGCCACCGCGCCCCAGTCCACCGGCCCCAAGCCCGTCACCGGCACCCCCGCGCCGAAGGCCCCCGCAGCTCCCTCGGCGGCCAAGCCGACCACCTGCGAGGGCTCCAACACCAAGACCACCGCCGCCCCGCTGAACCGCCCCGTGAACCACATGCTGCTGACGGTCACCAACACCGGCTCCGGCACCTGCTACCTCTACGGCTACCCGGCCGTGCGCTTCGGCGAGGCCCAGTCCGTGCCCCCCGTCATCACCGATTCGAAGCCGCAGGCCGTCGTCACGCTCCAGCCCGGCGAGTCCGGTTACGCCTCCGTCAACCTGTCCTCCACCGACGGCGGCAACGGCTCGCACGGCGACACCGCGATGTCCCTGGCCGTCTACTTCCACGGCCCCTCCGGCAACGAGAGCGTCGGCGCCGCCGCCAACCCGCCGCTGCCCGCCAAGGGCGTCTACGTGGACGACTCCCTCAAGGTCACTTAGGGCGTCCGCCAGTAGGTGCCGAGCTAATCGGCAGTAGCAGGGCAGGCACGGTTCGCCCGATCATGGAGTTCTCTACGCTTCATGATCACC